>NZ_JADKNF010000039.1:0-1213 GCF_017808125.1 Pseudoalteromonas sp. PA2MD11 | reverse complement strand
CCTTATATGGACTCCTCCTATTGCACAATACCCTTCGTTAATTTTGTCAGACTGCGTGCTTATATGCGGGCTCATAATGAGGAGCTACCTCGGCCCTTTGATGTATTCGCGCCCTTGTGCCTCTTCTCCTACTCGGTGTTTTAACACGCCAGGCACTTTACAGGCTATCAAGGGTGGGTCTAACCGCTTAACGCAGGTTCTTGGTCAATACTGTTGTTTCTGTTATCGAAGGCTAAATATTAATTGGCTAGTAAACTGGGTTCATAACTCGTGCCCTTTTTCAGCATGGCATACGCTGTCCTAACTGTTTTATTTGCTAATGCAATGGCGGCACACTTCACACCCCGTCTTTCAACTAATGCTTTGAGCCATTGTTCTTTTTTCGTTTTTGGTTCTCGATGCTTTAGCTGACTGATGACCGCTCTGGCTCCCAGAAACAAGTGACTCCGTAATGTTATCTCGCCACGGTATTTGGCTATATGACCTATTCGCACTTTTCCACCACTTGAGTGTTGGCGAGGGGTGACACCAACATTGGCTGCCGCATTACGGCCACTCGTAAAATGGGCTGTGTCACTTAAGCTTATTAATAAACCAACCGCTGTGATAGGCCCGACACCCTCAAGTGCCAGTAAACGTTCACACTGCTCATCTTGTTTTACTAAACCTGTCAGTAACTCATTTAGTGTTTCTTTTAATGTTGATTGTGCTTTAAATAATTCATAGCACTGAGCTAGACACTGCCTTAAACCAACGGTTAATCCATTATCGCTGTCCTCTAGAATCTCAGGGATAGCTTGCCTAAACGCGCATTCCGATTGCTTGATTACAATCCCAAATTCAAGTAACAAGCCTCTGATTTGATTAGCCAGCTGTCGTTTCTGCTTTTCAGCTAACGCACGCATTCGCTCTATCGACTGTAAGCTTTGTTGTGCTTGTGTCAGTGATTTACACGGGCGAACATTGGGTGAGAAAGAAGCCGCAGCTATTGCAATAACATCATTTGCATCTGTTTTCTGGCCAACTCTAAATGCTTTGACAAATCGAGGATCTAGAATCACGACTTCATGACCAACACTACGCGCTTTACGTGCCCAATAATGAGCACCGCCACACGATTCCATAACAACTTTACAACGAGGAGAGGTGGTGAGTATCGACAGTAACTCTTTTCTGCTCACCGCTTTATTACTTTGTAGGTTTTGATAAAAAA
>NZ_JADKNF010000037.1:0-1418 GCF_017808125.1 Pseudoalteromonas sp. PA2MD11 | reverse complement strand
TAATGCCTGTCAGTTAAGAGCTGACAGGCATTTTTTTGGGCTTTCGTTCAGGGTACCGACTGGGCCTCTTTTTCACACATCTTGGATAATGTCTTTCTCTTCGCTCTGGCAGTACAAAGATTTCAGCCATTGCAATAAGTTTATTTATTACGCTCGGTACTTTTCCTGCTGAGGTGTGAGGCAACATCATTAACTCCTTGATGATATAGCCAGAAGCATTGCTGTAACTGAGTTGATAAGGCCATATCCCTTTCAGGCTGTAAGCCATCTTAGTCATCATATATCGTACTAAATTGTATGCGAGCAATACGCCCCATAACTCTTGTTTTACTAGCTCTGGGGTTTTGCTACGTAACGTTAATTCATTTTTGAGCAAGTACTGTTTCATTTCCCTGAACCCAAGCTCTATTTCCCAACGGTGACTGTATAGATCGACGATATCAGCACTTGGATATTTCATTGGGTCGGTCATAGACGTCAGTATCTGATGCTGTTTTCCATTGATGGTTTTCGTCAACAATCTAGCTTCGATAGTAGTAGGTAAGTCTGGGTACCTCTTTCGTGATTGAGGTGTTGTTTTTAGTCTAATCAGTTGGTTATGTTTTCCAAATTCCCTGATAACTTCATATTGCGTGCCTTTTTTTAACGGAATTAGCCAGTGCCTTGATGTACCAGTGGTAGACCATTTATGAAGTAGCCCTAATGAGTAAAAACCTTTATCAAACAGCGTTAGGCTATTGTCGGGTGTTTGCTCTATCAGCTGCTCAGCGAGCGTCATTTCATTAGCCGCAACGGCGTCAAAGGCGGATGCGGTCAATAAGTGACTTGTGAGTTCCATTTGACAGACCATACGAATTTGAGGAAAAGCCGATTCGCGTTTGTCATTGTGCAACTTACCAAATGCATCATTGTTAGCTGGCGTGTCTTCTGCACGCCACACCACGCCATCAACGCCAAGTAAGGTTAATCCACACCAGTTTGGATGTGGTGTGTCTTGATGCCAACGGGATTGAGTCATATTAAAGATATGACGAATAGATTCCGAGCCTAAACGCTGTCTTGCTTGAACAATCGCACTAGGAGCTACAAAAGGTTTCTTACTTGGTAATACAATATCAAGACGATTAATGACCTGAGTCATAGGCATATCTCGAAACAATGCGCTGCCAATCACACTCCAGACCATTAGCTCAAGAGGTAGCCTGCGCTTCCTGAGTGTTGCGACCCCGGACTCTGCAAGTGCTTGTTGTATTAAAGACTCATCCAGTATTTCCGACAAGCTGTGAATATTAGAATCGATAAATGATGAAATATTGGCGAAGCTATGATTAAGGGGCATAAAAAAAATCCGATGACCTGTGATCATCGGATTTTGATCCTATTATGCCAAATGTCAATTGCTTAACTGATCGGCATTG
>NZ_JADKNF010000036.1:0-2342 GCF_017808125.1 Pseudoalteromonas sp. PA2MD11 | reverse complement strand
TTAGCTCGCTATAAACATGTTGAACTAAGCCGCTACGCGGAGATCCTATTCTGATCATTTGAGCCACACTTACCTTGGGGTTATCCCATAACTTGGAGGTAAGTCATGAATACACTCATAGAACAAGTCAAAACTGAAATAGCCTATCGTGGTTATTCACAAAGTACATGTAAAAGCTACTGTGAGCATTTACTAAAACTCAGTCATTATTTTAATAAACCACTTGATTTAATCACTGATGATGAGCTTAATGCTTTTTTCAACGACCCTGCTATTCGTAAACTTTCTAGATCAAGCCAAAAAATACAGATAAACAGCATTTGGTTCTTGTTTAAGAATATTTTACACCGGCCATTGAACTTAGATATTGCATTGCCAAAGGCGAAGTCGCGCGCACCTACCTATTTAACACGTAATGATATGATACGGCTGATAGAAAACTGTACGGATATGCGATTAAAAACGTTAATAGTGGTTTGTTATGGTTGTGGCTTACGCATTGGTGAGCTGCTACATATTAAAGTGCAAGATATTGATGGGAAGAGAAAAACTATATTGATTGAGCAAGGTAAAGGAGATAAATCGCGTTATGTTGTAGTTTCAGATAGCGTACTAAATCAATTACGTTGTTACTGGAAAATGTATCACCCAACGGGTTGGATGTTTTACTCGCGATGGTTAATGGATAGGCCGATGTCACCATCTAGTTTTAGGAAAGCACTGAGGAAACATGCACAAATGTGTGGCTTAAAACACTGCAATCCACATGCCTTACGCCATGCTTATGCAACACATCAACTTGAATCAGGAATGCCACTTCATCAATTGCAACATCAGCTTGGTCATAGTGATATTAAAACGACACAAAGTTACTTACACTGGTTACCTGAGTTAGGGCATGGCGGCATTGATTTGCTTGCGAGCTGGAGTAAACAATGAGCGCTTTGCATCTCGCTGATATTTTAAACTCAAATCTTGAGCATTATCGGCAACATCATACGATGAGCTATCAACAACTGCGTGTCTGTCTGCACCTTCAATCATGCAGAACAGGTCAGCTCGGTTACCAAGCATGGCAATGTGATAGCTGTGGTGAGTCACAGCTGATTGGGTGTAGTTGTCGAGATCGTCATTGTCCACGGTGTCAAGGAATGGCAACGGCAAGGTGGATACAAAAGGAGCAAGAAAGCTTATTACAGTGCCGCTATTTCCACCTTGTTTTTACGCTTCCTCATGAACTTAATGTTATTGCTCACTATAACCCAAGTGCCTTATATCAATGTTTATTCAAAGCAGCATGGCAAACCCTGAATAAATTTGCCAACCGAAAAGGACATGGTCAATTAGGAATGACTAGCGTCTTGCATACTTGGGGACAAAACTTAAGTCAGCACATTCACTTACATTGTTTAATCCCAGCGGGTACGCTAGATAATATTCAATGGAATGAGATAGAAAAAGGCTATTTATACCCCGTAAAAGCGCTATCGACGGTTTTTAGAGGAAAAATGCTGGCGGCGCTCAATGAGTGTGATAGTTCATTCATGAAGATAAACACGCCAGCAAAATGGTGCGTGTATAGCAAAGCGTGTTTAACGTACAGTGAAAAGCTAGTTAGTTACCTTGCGCGTTATACCCGAAAAGGCGTGATGTCAGAATCGCGATTAGTGTCAGCGACTGAAGAAACAGTGAGCTTTAAATATCGCGACTACGCAGATAACAACCGCGATAAAGTCATGACACTGAGTTGTGATGAGTTTTTACGGCGCTACTTACAACATGTATTGCCTAAAGGGTTTATGCGCATTCGCCACTACGGCTTTTTAGCTAATGCGTGTCGCAAGCGAAAGTTAGCCCAAATAAGGGCTCATGTATCCACCGCATGTAAACCAATGAACCCAAAAACAGAGCAAGAACCATTAATACCGCATTGGCCTTGCCAGTCATGCAAGGTGGGTATTTTACGATTTATTGGTGTGATAAATTTAGATGTGGCGACAAATGAAATAGTGCGAACGAGTTAGCAGCCTTGCTTGCTGCATAAAATCAAAGAGTTAACCTGCTTAACTGCTCAGGTTAGTAACCATTGCGCGTGCAAAAAATATAGTTGCTTATCTAGGCAAACTTAGGTGTAATGGAAGCATAATAAACGCTGAGTAATGCAGGGATAGCTTAGATACGATAGACACGCCAGTAACCTTGGCTTGATATCACTTAAGCCATAAAAAGCAAATTCCCATAGCATAAACAACACCAACTCTGACACACTGAGCAGGTAGCGGCTCAGTCCAACAAGCGATTATGCAACACAAACTGCGTGTCGCATAAATACTAAAATGTTA
>NZ_JADKNF010000035.1:0-2389 GCF_017808125.1 Pseudoalteromonas sp. PA2MD11 | reverse complement strand
AATTGGTAGACACAAGGGATTTAAAATCCCTCGCTGGTAACAGCGTGCCGGTTCAAGTCCGGCCCCGGGCACCATTTACACAAAATACCTCTTCTCTATTTCATTTATATTTCTTTTTATAATCTCATCAAATTATTTTTTTATTGCCAAAATAGCTTTATAGTTTCCTTAGTCTTTTTAAAACAGCTAACGCGTTTCAAGTTTTAATTAATAAATAGGATCAAGGAAAGATAATGGAGCAATTTAAACGTGGCTTAAATCAGTTTTGGGTAGGCGCAGTATTTGGGCTTTGTCTAGCGATCTCACTAGTGGTTATTCCTGTTGCGATTATTATGTCGAATATTAACGATGTACTGAAAATTCATGAGGTGAGCGTGCTTGTTGATAAAGTATCGACTGTCTTCGATAAATCAGAACAAGCCATTAGTAATGCCAAATCAGCGCTAACCGATTATGATAATGACGTGGTGATGGATATGCTTACTGCTGTGCAATCTTATCAGCAACAATCGCAGCCATTATTAACCGCAGAACAAAAACAAGCATTAAAAGCGCAAATTAAAGATCAGCTTGTTACTCAGCTTGAGTCCAAACTTAACGAGCAACAAATTACATTCATATTGTCTGTTTTTGAAAAGTTAGCAAATACAAAAAAGGGAGCACAAACGCTCCCTAAATAAGAATTTACTTAACTAGATTATTTACGCCACGCGCCTTTAGGAATGGTTTGATCTAGTTTTTTGTTTTGCGAAGGATCAAATGTAGGTAATTTACCTGCCTTACGTTGTGTGTTGTAGTCCTTCGCGAGCCAAATAACGACGCCCGATAACATAAATAAAGCGATTACGTTAACAATAGCCATTAAACCCATCGAAACATCGGCAAGCGTCCAAACTAATGGCAATTCACCAAGTGCACCAAACATCACCATACCAAGTACCAGTAATCGGAAGATCAACATACCCGATGCATGGTTATGCTCTAAGAACAATAAATTGGTTTCGGCATAAGAGTAATTAGCAACAATCGAGGTAAATGCAAAAAACAAAATTGCAATCGCAACAAAGGTTGCACCCCAGCTACCAACGTGTTCTTCAAGGGCAGCTTGTGTTAACGCAATGCCAGTCACACCTGAATCAGGTATAAGCTGTTGTGATAATAAAATAAGGGCTGCAGTTGCAGTACATATAATAATTGTATCTACAAATACGCCGAGCATTTGTACATATCCTTGTGAGGCAGGGTGCGGTGGGTTAGGTGTTGCCGTTGCAGCAGCATTTGCAGCGCTACCCATACCAGCTTCATTAGAGAATAGGCCACGTTTAATACCCTGGATCATAGCCTGCATTACACCATAACCTATTGCACCCGCACCCGCTTGCTCGATACCAAAGGCACTATTTATAACATGCATAAATACGCCCGGTAATAAATCGTAGTTCATGGCACACACATAAAGTGCAACTAACAAATAAGCCAGCGCCATAAATGGCACAACCATTTCTGCAAAACGTGAAATAGTTTTTAAGCCACCAAAAATAATAATGCCTGACCCTAATACTAAGCCGATACCTACAACATAGTTTGGAATACCAAACGCAACGTTAAATGCAGCAGCAATAGAGTTTGATTGAACAGCATTAAATACCAAGCCAAAAGCAAGAATAAGGCAAAGAGAAAAGATCACACCCATCCAGCGTTTGCCCAAACCATATTCCATGTAATAAGCAGGGCCACCGCGAAAGTTGCTATCTTCATCCACCGTTTTATATGCCTGAGCAAGGGTACTCTCGGCAAAACTTGTCGCCATACCTATTAATGCAATAAGCCACATCCAGAAAATTGCACCGGCACCGCCTAAATAAAGTGCGACGGCAACACCTGCCATATTACCCGTACCAACTCGCGCAGCTAAGGAAGTACAAAAAGCTTGGAATGAAGAAATGCCATCGCCAGAACCTTGGCGGCTCTGAAACATCACTTTGACCATATGTGGGAATTGAGTGAACTGAATAAAACCGAGTCGAAGAGTGAAAAATAGCCCCGCAGCTATTAAAAGGTAAACCAGAATGTGACCCCAAAGGAGACCACTTATACTATTTATAATGTCTGTCATTTTTCTTGCCTTGTGAGCGAGTTGAAAATCTGCGGCGCAAGTTACCATAACAAGCGAGGAGAGTTTAGTTATTCTGCTAAAAAACATCAGTTATCCACAGTTATTTGTGGGTAACATGTTTGCATTTGGTGGGTATCTGATTAATTTGAAAATATTCAAAAAAACCTTCACAAAGTGCTTGCGTTAAAAATCCATCTCCCTATAATGCGCATCCACTGACACGGCGGGCAGCAATGAAAAGCGCTGAACAAAGTGACACAGAGTTAAGTAAAA
>NZ_JADKNF010000034.1:1312-3013 GCF_017808125.1 Pseudoalteromonas sp. PA2MD11 | reverse complement strand
TCATAAAACGCGTTTGGCGTTGTATGGTTAAGCCTCACGGGTAATTAGTACAGGTTAGCTTAATGGCTCACACCACTTCCACATCCTGCCTATCAACGTTGTAGTCTTCAACGGCCCTTCAGAGACTTTAAAAGTCTAGTGAGAACTCATCTCGAGGCCTGCTTCGCGCTTAGATGCTTTCAGCGCTTATCAGTTCCGAACGTAGCTACCGGGCAGTGCCATTGGCATGACAACCCGAACACCAGCGGTTCGTTCACTCCGGTCCTCTCGTACTAGGAGCAACCCCTCTCAATTCTCAAACGCCCACGGCAGATAGGGACCGAACTGTCTCACGACGTTCTAAACCCAGCTCGCGTACCACTTTAAATGGCGAACAGCCATACCCTTGGGACCGACTTCAGCCCCAGGATGTGATGAGCCGACATCGAGGTGCCAAACACCGCCGTCGATATGAACTCTTGGGCGGTATCAGCCTGTTATCCCCGGAGTACCTTTTATCCGTTGAGCGATGGCCCTTCCATTCAGAACCACCGGATCACTATGACCTACTTTCGTACCTGCTCGACGTGTCTGTCTCGCAGTTAAGCTGGCTTCTACCATTACACTAACCGTACGATGTCCGACCGTACTTAGCCAACCTTCGTGCTCCTCCGTTACTCTTTGGGAGGAGACCGCCCCAGTCAAACTACCCACCAGGCACTGTCCGTAACCCCGATTAGGGGCCAACGTTAGAACATCAACACTACAAGGGTGGTATTTCAAGGACGGCTCCACAAAAACTAGCGTTTCTGCTTCAAAGCCTCCCACCTATCCTACACATGTAGGGTCAATGTTCAGTGCCAAGCTGTAGTAAAGGTTCACGGGGTCTTTCCGTCTAGCCGCGGGTACACAGCATCTTCACTGCGATTTCAATTTCACTGAGTCTCGGGTGGAGACAGCGTGGCCATGGTTACACCATTCGTGCAGGTCGGAACTTACCCGACAAGGAATTTCGCTACCTTAGGACCGTTATAGTTACGGCCGCCGTTTACCGGGGCTTCGATCAAGAGCTTCGTCCGAAAACTAACCCCATCAATTAACCTTCCGGCACCGGGCAGGTGTCACACCGTATACGTCATCTTGCGATTTTGCACAGTGCTGTGTTTTTAATAAACAGTCCCAGCCACCTGGTCACTGCGGCTCCCGTCCGCTTAGAGAGCAAGTCTCATCACAGATAGGAGCGTACCTTCTCCCGAAGTTACGGTACAATTTTGCCTAGTTCCTTCACCCGAGTTCTCTCAAGCGCCTTAGTATTCTCTACCTGACCACCTGTGTCGGTTTGGGGTACGATTCGGTATAATCTGAAGCTTAGAGGCTTTTCCTGGAAGTATGGCATCAACAACTTCACACCCTTGGGTGCTCGTCTCGTGTCTCAGTCTTAGCAACCCGGATTTTCCTAAGTCACCAACCTACTCACTTTCACATGGACAACCAACGCCATGCTTGTTTAGCCTGCTCCGTCCCCCCATCGCAATTATACCAAGTACGGGAATATTAACCCGTTTCCCATCGACTACGCCTTTCGGCCTCGCCTTAGGGGTCGACTTACCCTACCCTGATTAACATGGGATAGGAACCCTTGGTCTTCCGGCGTGCGGGTTTTTCACCCGCATTATCGTTACTCATGTCAGCATTCGCACTTCTGATACCTCCAGCAAACCG
>NZ_JADKNF010000034.1:0-1220 GCF_017808125.1 Pseudoalteromonas sp. PA2MD11 | reverse complement strand
TTCACCTTCAACGGCTTACAGAACGCTCCCCTACCACTCAAACAAAGTTTGAATCCGCAGCTTCGGTGCATAGTTTAGCCCCGTTACATCTTCCGCGCAGACCGACTCGACCAGTGAGCTATTACGCTTTCTTTAAAGGATGGCTGCTTCTAAGCCAACCTCCTGGCTGTCTGGGCCTTTCCACATCGTTTCCCACTTAACTATGACTTTGGGACCTTAGCTGGCGGTCTGGGTTGTTTCCCTCTTCACGACGGACGTTAGCACCCGCCGTGTGTCTCCCGGATAGTACTTTACGGTATTCGGAGTTTGCAAAGGGTTGGTAAGTCGGGATGACCCCCTAGCCTTAACAGTGCTCTACCCCCGTAAGTATTCGTCCGAGGCTCTACCTAAATAGATTTCGGGGAGAACCAGCTATCTCCCGGTTTGATTAGCCTTTCACTCCTAGCCACAGGTCATCCCCTAACTTTTCAACGTTAGTGGGTTCGGTCCTCCAGTTGATGTTACTCAACCTTCAACCTGCCCATGGCTAGATCACCGGGTTTCGGGTCTATACCTTGCAACTATACGCCCAGTTAAGACTCGGTTTCCCTACGGCTACCCTAATCGGTTAACCTCGCTACAAAATATAAGTCGCTGACCCATTATACAAAAGGTACGCAGTCACCCTCGAAGGGCTCCTACTGCTTGTACGTACACGGTTTCAGGTTCTATTTCACTCCCCTCACAGGGGTTCTTTTCGCCTTTCCCTCACGGTACTGGTTCACTATCGGTCAGTTGGGAGTATTTAGCCTTAGATGATGGTCCACCTATATTCAGTCAAAGTTTCACGTGCTCCGACCTACTCGATTTCACTTAAGATGCATTTTCGTGTACGGGACTATCACCCTGTATCGTCAAACTTTCCAGAATGTTCCACTAACACATAATAAGCTTAAGGGCTGGTCCGGTTTCGCTCGCCGCTACTTCCGGAATCTCGGTTGATTTCTGTTCCTACGGGTACTTAGATGTTTCAGTTCTCCGCGTTCGCCTCTTACACCTATGTATTCAGTGTAAGATACCTGCAAGCAGGTGGGTTTCCCCATTCGGAAATCCTAGTCTCAAGCGCTTTTTACTAGCTTGACTAGGCTTATCGCAAGTTAATACGTCCTTCATCGCCTCCAACTGCCAAGGCATCCACCGTGTACGCTTAGTCACTTAACCATACAACCCAAACGGGTCTT
>NZ_JADKNF010000033.1:0-3768 GCF_017808125.1 Pseudoalteromonas sp. PA2MD11 | reverse complement strand
TAATACTGAGAGATACAAGGTCGTGCTTTAGCGCGTCATTGATGAAACGTATGTAATATCTTGTCGCCATAAATGACCACCTACATTTACAAAGTCGAATTTCGTCCATCGCATCGCCTTTTTACTCCCCTGATCTTGATTTTATTCTTATTGTCGCCATATCTATTCAGTAATCTTGTTTTCACCCTTTTTATGGGGTTAGATCAAAGATTATGGCTGATTTTTAAATTTTCTTGCTGAAAATCCATATCTTCATAAACAGAAGGTTTGATGTTGCGCAGACTCTGGTATGATAGCGCACGAAATAAGCGGTGTTTTGAACAGCGTACTGATAAATTGTTAATTAATATGCCCTACATCATGAGCATAAGCGCATATTAATTATCAATTGAAGAAAGTGGGTTAGCTAATGACTAGCTAACAAAGAATATATTGTAACGGTTTTATCATGATATCTAATTTATTTACCAAGATTTTTGGTAGTCGCAATGACCGCACTATTAAAAACCTAAGAAAGACGGTCGCTCTAATTAATGCGCTTGAAAAGCAATTAGAAGCGCTTTCTGATGAAGATTTAAAAGCAAAAACAGCTGAATTTAGAGAGCGTTACGATAACGGACAAAGCCTAGATGACATTTTGCCAGAAGCATTTGCTGTGGTACGTGAAGCATCTAAGCGTGTAAATGGCATGCGTCACTTCGACGTACAGCTATTAGGTGGTATGGTTTTACATCAAGGTCGCATTGCAGAAATGCGTACCGGTGAAGGTAAAACACTAACAGCAACATTACCTGCATACCTTCGTGGTTTAACAGGTAAAGGTGTTCACGTTATTACCGTGAACGACTACCTTGCAAAACGTGACGCCGAAACTAACCGCCCATTATTTGAGTTCTTAGGCCTAACAGTAGGTTGTAACGTACCAGGCATGATGCCACAGCAGAAGAAAATCGCTTACGCTGCTGACATTACTTACGGTACTAATAACGAATTTGGCTTTGATTATCTGCGCGATAACATGGCATTTAGCATTGAAGAGCGTGTACAACGCCCACTTTACTACGCCGTAGTGGATGAGGTGGATTCAATCCTAATCGATGAAGCGCGTACGCCGCTTATTATCTCAGGCCCAGCTGAAGACAGCTCTGAGCTTTACATCGAAATCAATAAAATTGTGCCTGACCTAGAGCTACAAGAAAAAGAAGATGAAGAAGGCGTTGAAGGCGATGGCGATTACACTATTGATGAAAAGTCTAAGCAAGTTCACTTAACTGAACGTGGCCAAATTAAAGTTGAAGAGCTACTAATTGAGCGCGGCTTAATTCAAGAAGGTGATTCACTTTACTCAGCTTCAAGCATCACATTATTAAGCCATGTGTATGCGGCACTTCGTGCTCACAAGCTTTATCAAAAAGACGTTGATTACGTTGTTAAAGAAAACGAAGTTATCATCGTTGATGAGCACACTGGCCGTACAATGGAAGGTCGTCGTTGGTCAGAAGGTTTACACCAAGCTGTTGAAGCAAAAGAAGGTGTACGCATTCAAAACGAAAACCAAACATTGGCATCAATCACATTCCAAAACTACTTCCGTTTATACGACACGCTAGCGGGTATGACAGGTACAGCAGACACAGAAGCGTTTGAGTTCCAGTCTATCTATGGTCTAGACACAGTAGTAATGCCAACAAACAAACCGATGATCCGTGACGATCGTGCTGATCTTGTATACTTAACACAAGAAGAAAAGTACGAAGCAATCCTTGCTGATATCAAAGATTGCCAAGAACGTGGTCAACCGGTACTTGTGGGTACTATTTCAATCGAAAGTTCTGAGTACTTATCGCAGTTCTTACGTAAAGAAAAAATTAAGCACAACGTACTTAATGCTAAGTTTCACGCACAGGAAGCAGACATCGTTGCCGATGCCGGTTTACCTGGCACAGTAACTATTGCAACTAACATGGCCGGTCGTGGTACCGATATCGTGTTAGGTGGTAACTGGAACAGCGAAGTTGAAAAGCTAGAAAACCCAACTGATGAACAAATCAAAGCGATTAAAGATGAGTGGCAAAAACGCCACGATGCAGTAATCGAAGCGGGTGGTTTACACATCATTGGTACTGAGCGTCACGAATCTCGTCGTATCGATAACCAGCTACGTGGTCGTTCTGGTCGTCAAGGTGATGCCGGTTCAAGCCGTTTCTACTTATCAATGGACGACGCGCTAATGCGTATCTTCGCTGGTGAGCGCATGACTAACATGATGCGTAAACTAGGTATGCAACGCGGCGAAGCGATTGAGCACCCTTGGGTTAACCGTGCAATCGAAAACGCGCAACGTAAAGTTGAAGCGCGTAACTTCGACGTTCGCAAGCAATTACTTGAGTACGATGACGTAGCAAACGACCAACGTCGTGTTGTTTACTCGCAACGTAATGAGCTACTTGAAGAAGGCGATATTTCAGAAACTATCACTGCAATTCGAGGCGATGTGCTAAATGGTACAATCGACCAGTACATTGCACCGCAAAGCCTTGCTGAAATGTGGGATATCCCGGGTCTTGAAGAGCGCTTAAAACAAGATTTCTTAATCGAGCTGCCAATTTCGCAATGGCTAGCTGACGATAGCAAACTATACGAAGAGAAACTTCGTGAGCGTATCGAAGAAGCGGTTGAGCAAGCATACAAGCAAAAAGAAGAGATGGTAGGCGAGTCTGTACTACGTCAATTCGAAAAAGCGATTATGCTACAAAGCCTAGACCAACATTGGAAAGATCACTTGGCTGCGATGGACCACCTTCGTCAAGGTATCCACTTACGTGGTTACGCACAGAAGAATCCTAAGCAAGAGTACAAGCGTGAGTCGTTCGAGCTATTCTCTGAAATGCTAGAGAACTTAAAAGTCGACGTTGTGGGTATTTTAAGTAAAGTACAAGTTCGCGCTGAAGAAGATGTTGAGAAAGTTGAAGAGCAACATCGTCGTAGCGAAAATGCACCTCGTGAATACCAACATGAAGAAGCTGAGCACATCGGTGGCGAAACACCAGAAGGTGCTGTAGTAACACAACGTGCAGAGCCAAAAGTAGGCCGTAACGAGCCGTGTCCTTGTGGTTCAGGTAATAAATATAAGCAGTGTTGCGGTAAATTAAAATAACCAAAACACGGTGATAAAAAGCGACGCTTGCGTCGCTTTTTTTATGATTAAGGAAACAACAAATGACTAAAAAAGTAGTGCATGTTGCAGTTGGTGTTATTTATAAAGATCAGCAATTATTTATTTGTAAACGCCCAGACGACAAACACCAAGGTGGCTTATGGGAATTCCCAGGCGGTAAAGTAGAGCAGGGCGAAAGCGTATTTGCTGCGCTACAGCGCGAGCTGTTAGAAGAAGTAAACCTAACCGTAAATGGCAGTGAAGAGCTAATGGTTATCGAACATGACTACGGCGATAAGTGCGTCCGCTTAGATGTGCATATTGTTGATGATTTCACAGGCACAGCCCATGGCGCAGAAGGCCAACAAGGAAAATGGGTCGCACTAAACGAGCTTGATGATTACAGCTTCCCAGCCGCCAATGTTGAGATTATCGAAAAGATAAAACAGAAGTACGAGCAGTAACAGCCGTCAGCTTTCAGCTGTCAGTTTCTAGCCGAGCGGTGTTGCTTGTAGGTCTTTGCCAAGGCCTACCTCGTAGGAGATGTATGGACTCCTCCCCCAAATAGGGTGAGTACGGTATAAAGAGATTGGACAATTACTTTTACCAAT
>NZ_JADKNF010000032.1:2736-6687 GCF_017808125.1 Pseudoalteromonas sp. PA2MD11 | reverse complement strand
TAGGTGCAAACATGCGAAAGCTAATGCAAATATGCTTTGGCGTTGTAAAAAATCAAACCGAATATCAGCCTCAAGTTACTTAAACTTCAACTTGAAGCTGGTTGTGAGAGATGGTATCTACAAGAATGCGCGCGAAATAAATTTCACGCCTACATCAAACGTGGGAACGGCTTTAGCCGTGAATAAAGTAAAGCTGTTCGGCGTTAAAGCGACCCTACACCGTAGGCGCCACGCTTGCTTGGCGCGTCTTATATGCAACGCCATTCCATCAACCTATGTCTGACCTACAAACAACACTGCTCGGCTCAAAACTGACAGCTGAAAGCTGACAGCTCCCTCACAAGTCATTATTCCTCTCACTCGGGATATCACTGAAATACTCTACAAACTCAACTTCAAACCCTGCGGGGTCGATGAAGTATACATTTTTACGGTAAGGGTTTTCTGGGCCGTGTTTATCAATTTCATAACCAGCCGAAACCAGGCGCTCAACTACGGCATTAATATCGTTTGTCACATAAGCAAAATGAGCAAGGCCTACTTGGTGGCCGGCTAAATCACGGTTTTCAGCTTCACCGTTATCGCTTAATGCAAGATATTGGTAATCATCACCAAAGTGCAGCCACTTGCGCGGTTTGCCCGACCATTTGCTATCGCCTTGACTACGCACACGCCAGTGCGGGAATGCCGCTTTATAAAAGTGCAGCATGGCATCAACATTACTAACAACAAGGTTTACGTGTTCTAAATACATGGTAGTTTTCCTTTTTATTTTTAAACTGCCACCAAGATAAAACCTCAAGTTAAGTTTAGGTAAAGCGTTTTTTCAAATAAAAAAGCCCCACAAACGTGAGGCTTCAAAAATTGAGTAGTTATTGATGAATCAGCTACCAGCAACCTGCATTTGTTCTATCAATACAGAGCCTGTTTGAATACCACCACGACGCTCGATATCGCCACCTAAGCCCACAACGGCTTTAAACATATCTTTTAAGTTACCAGCAATTGTGATTTCACTGACTGGGTATTGGATTTCACCATTCTCAACCCAGAAGCCCGCTGCACCACGTGAGTAATCGCCCGTTACCGTATTCACACCTTGGCCCATAAGTTCCGTTACTAATAAGCCTGTGCCCATGGTTTTTAAAAGTGCTTTTAAATCGGCATGGGTTTGTTCAACTAGCCAGTTATGAATACCACCAGCATGACCCGTTGGTGCCATAGACAGTTTGCGTGCTGCATAGCTTGCTAATAGGTAAGTTTGCAGCTCACCGCCTTGAATAATTTCACGGTCTACAGTTTTTAAACCTTCAGCATCAAACGGTGAAGACGCTAAACCTTTTAATAAATGCGGGCGCTCAGAGATATTCACACAATCGCTAAATACTTTAGTGCCTAAGCTATCAAGCAAGAAGCTCGATTTACGATAAAGCGCGCCGCCACCAATCGCCGACACTAAATGGCCGAATAATGAGTTAGCAATATCTGCTCTAAAGATCACAGGCACTTTCATAGTACCGAGCTTTTGGCTGTTAAGTTTAGCCAAGGTTTCGGTTGCCGCTTCGAGGCCTACTTTTGCAGCGTCATTTAAATCATCTTTATGACGTGCGATGGTATAAGCTGAGTCGCGCTGCATTTGCTCGCCTTCTTTACCAATCACCATCGTACTAATGCTATGACGCGTACGCGGGTAACCTGCAATCATGCCATGGCTGTTACCATAAACACGTAAACCTTGGTGAGAAGAAAAACTCGCACCGTCTGAATTTACAATGCGCTCATCGGCGTTCAACGCCGCTTGCTCTGCTTGATGACAAAATTCCACACCTTGCTCAGGGCTTACTTCCCACGGGTGGTATAAATCTAAATCTTGCGGTGCAAATTCAAGTAACTCTTTATCAGCGATACCATTAAATGGGTCGTCAGAGGTGAACTTTGCAATATCAATGGCTTTTTCGACCACTGTACGTAATGTTTTCGGGTTTAAATCGGCTGTTGAAGCAGAGCCTTTGTTGTTACCCACATAAACACTGATACCTAAGCCACCGTCTTGGTTAAACTCTATTGTTTCAACTTCGCCCATGTGCGTGCTGACAGACAAACCTGACGTGCTCGACATCGCCGCTTCAGCCGCAGTAGCACCCAATTTTTTTGCATGCTCCAGTACTTCGCTTACTGCGTCTTTCACTTCAGAAATGTGTTGATAAATAGGATCTTTCATCTTGTGTGTCCTAGGTTCTGATATTTTTTATAGTGTAACGAATGCTAACACACTGCGAGACCTGCATCAGCTAATATTAATCATTAACTAAATGACGTATAATAGCGAATAGTTAAGTTTACTGAATGAGCATCCTTATGGCGAAGAAGAAAAAGCCACTTATCGAAGAAGAAATTATTTACGTATCAAAAAGCGAATTAAAACGTGAAGCCATGCAATATCATGGTCTGGGTGCTGAAATTGCAAAAATGCCGAAAAAGCAACGCGATCGTTTACCGCTTAATCATGATTTAAAAGAAGCCCTTGTCGTTTCTGATAAAGTAAGTGACAAAAGCGATGCTTACCGTCGTAACTTAAACTACATCGCAAAAGTTTTACGTACCACAGAAAACGTTGATGAAATCCAAGCGATAATCGACATCATGCTTAATAAAAACAATCAAGCCGATGTTTTGATGAACAAAATCGAAACCCTGCGTGATGATTTAATTAAACAAGGTGACGACCTGATCAATTCAACAATCGATCAATACCCGTCTCTTGAGCGCCAAAAAATGCGCCAATTAGTGCGCAGCGCCGCAAAAGAAGTGAAAGCAGAAAAGCCAGCCAAAGCTTACAAAGAGTTATTCCAGTATCTAAAAGATGCGATTATGCTTTGATTTGTATACAGAAAGCCGCTTAATGAAAATTTTGCGGCTTTTTAATAAACATTTCGGTGTTAAAACACCTCCTACAACCCCGTAGGAACGGCTTTAGCCGTGAACATCACGTACAATAATCACCTAAATATTTCGGCGTTAAAACACCTCCTACAACCCCGTAGGAACGGCTTTAGCCGTGAGCATCACGTACAAAAATCACCTGAATATTTCGGCGTTAAAACGCCTCCTACAACCTCGTAGGAACGGCTTTAGCCGTGAATATCGCGCACAACAATTATCTATAATTTCGGCGTTAAAACGCCTCCTACAACCTCGTAGGAACGGCTTTAGCCGTGAATATCACGCACAACAATCATCTACCATTACGGTCTAAAAACCCACCTACAACCTCGTAGGAACGGCTTTATCCGTGAAGAACTTACCTATAAATAGATACAATCCCAAAAAGGGTAATCACGCACACTTTTAACAATTCCAGCCCTCAATGGGTTTGCGATGATGTACCTCGATACTCCAAGTAAATGTTCTTCGTTCCTTATTAAGGAATCATAATATCCTGGCTGCCAAATTTTTCGTTTAGAGCATGTTGCCTTGTTTATGAGATATGAACTCTTCCCTTTAACCTCTTGAATCAACCGAGCTAAAGGTACTTTATCTTGTAATTGAAATAACCAGTGTAGGTGATCAGGCATTACCACAAAACAGATAGTTTTAGCTTTAATTTCTTCTATAGCCCTTAGGGTGTTAATTAAAACTCGTGCATTATTAAAGTCAGAGAAATAACAGTTTCTATCAAGCGTTGATGTGGTAACAGAGTAATAATGAAATGGGATTGATACCCTATGCTTTCTTAGATTTTGATAATGTGCGGTCATCCATAACCCTCCATTTATTATTTTAAATCTAGACAAAGACGTATAAGAATCAAGTTAAACCCTCGTATGAACCGCTTTAGCTGGGAAAAAGATAAACATGTTCGGCGTTAAAACGCCTCCTACAACCCCGTAGGAACGGCTTTAGCCGTGAATATCGCGCACAACAATTATCTATAATTTCGGCGTTAAAACG
>NZ_JADKNF010000032.1:0-2638 GCF_017808125.1 Pseudoalteromonas sp. PA2MD11 | reverse complement strand
CCCTCCTACAACCCCGTAGGAACGGCTTTAGCCGTGAATATCGCGCACAACAATTATCTATAATTTCGGCGTTAAAACACTTCCTACATCAAAGCTGACAGCTCCAAACAAAAAAGGCTCTGAGCGTTCACTCAGAGCCTTTTTTAAAAATCGATAATCAATTACCAGATTTTTACGCGATCTTCTGGTTTGATATACATTTTGTCACCTTCTTTCACATCAAATGCCTGATAGAATTCTGGCATGTTTGAAAGAATACCGATTACACGGTAATGGCTTGGTGAATGAGGGTCTGTCATTAGGCGGTTACGTAACTCTTCGTCACGATATTTACGACGCCAAATTTGCGACCAACCCATGAAGAAACGCTGATCACCTGTGTAACCATCAATAATAGGCGCTTTTTCATCACCAAGTGATAACTGGTATGCTGTATAAGCAACAGTTAAGCCGCCTAAGTCGCCAATGTTTTCACCTAATGTAAGCTGACCATTAACGCTTGCATCTTCAAATGGTTTGTACTCGTTATATTGAGCAACTAGCTGACCTGTGCGCTCTTCAAACTGTTTAAGGTCTGATTCGCTCCACCAGTTGCGTAAGTTACCGTCACCATCGTACTTCGCACCTTGGTCATCAAAGCCGTGACCTAATTCGTGGCCGATTACCGCACCGATTGCACCGTAGTTAACAGCATCGTCAGCTTCTAGGTTAAAGAATGGCGGTTGTAAGATAGCCGCTGGGAATACGATTTCGTTGTTCACAGGGTTGTAGTAAGCGTTAACTGTTTGTGGTGTCATGTGCCACTCAGAACGGTCAACTGGCTTACCAAGTTTTGCAGTCATGTCTGCATATTCCCACTCGCTGTGGCGAATGTAGTTACCTACTAAGTCATCACCTTTAACTTCAAGTGCAGAATAGTCTTTCCATTTATCTGGGTAACCGATTTTTGGCGTGAACTTATCAAGCTTTTCTTTAGCCGCGATTTTTGTTTCTGGGCTCATCCACTCAAGGTTTTCAATCGCAACTGCATAACCTTTGATTACGTTATCTACTAGCTCTTCCATGCGCGCTTTCGCTTCAGGCGGGAAGTTTTCTTTAACGTATACTTTACCTAGAATTTCGCCTAATACACCGTTTGATGCATCAACCGCTTTTTTCCAAAGTGGAGATTGCTCTGTAACACCGCGTAGTGTTGTGCTGTAGAAATCAAAGTTAAGGTCTACTAGCTCTTTATCTAATAGGCGAGCATAGTTGCTAACAAAGTGGAACTTAAGGTAGTTCTGCCACGTTGCTAAGTCAGTATCGTTGTAGATACCTGCGAATTTTTCTAGGTAGCTAGGTTGGCGAATGATTACATCGTCAGTTTTGATACCTGATGCATCAAGGTAAGCTGCAAAATCAAACTCACCTGTAAGTTTGTTTGCATCTGCAACGCTCATCTTATTGTAAGATTTAGTCGCATCACGACTTTCTACACGGCTCCACTGCGCATCGGCAATGCTTGTTTCAAGATCAATAATTGCTTTAGCCGCAGATTCTGCATCAGCAACACCGGCCTTGCTTAAGATTGCTGTTACGTATGCTTGGTAAGCTTCACGAATTTTTGTGAATTTTTCTTCATCTTTTAAGTAGTAGTCGCGATCTGGCAAACCTAAACCAGACTGATAAACATACATCGCGTTTTCGCTAGAGTTTTTCGCGTCGTTGTTTACGTACCAACCAAACGGTAAACTACCACCTTTAATGCGAAGTTCAGCCATTAAAGCAACAAGATCTGACTTGTTCTTCACTGCATCAACGCTTTCTAGCACTGGTGTTAATGGCTTGATACCTGCCGCTTCACGACCTGCTTCGTCCATGTAGCTGTTGTAGAATGCAGCTAATTTAGCTTCATCAGAGCCTGGCTTAACGTCTTTATTAGCCGCTGCTTTTTCTAGTACTTCTTTCATCGCTTTTTGCGAATCATCGTAAAGCTGAGTGAATGAGCCGTAGTTTGATTTATCACCTGGAATTTCAGTTTTCTCTAACCATTCGCCGTTTACGTGATAGTAAAAATCATCTTGTGCGCGAACAGATTTGTCCATGTTCGCCAGTTCAATGCCAGAGTTTAAAGGTGCTTTTGCTTCAGTGACGGTCGCAGTTGCTGGTGCTTTAGTTTCTTGTTCTTTTTCACCACAACCAACAAGACCGAGCGCAAGTGCAATACTTGCCGCGGTAAGTGTTACTTTTCTCATGGGGTTCCCGTACCAATTTAATTTATAAAGTATTTATCGAAAAACGAGTAAACCATACCAACAGTTAGTTTTTCGCTGTTTCCATAATAAACCTCTCGAGCAAAACAACAAAACCGAATATGTAACAATTCTTATCAAAACAAGATAAGCCGCATTTTTGAGCGATGAGAGGGGGAGGTTAAGTGGTTAGTGGTTGCATTGTAGGCGCGATTTTACATCGCGCGATATACAAAAGATAACGCGGGATAATCCCGCTGCTACAATTTCACGCCAACATCAAAACGTAGGAACGGCTTTAGCCGTGAATTGTTTTTCGGCACTAAAGTACCTTATATGGACTCCTCCTATTGCACAATACCCTTCGTTAATTTTGTCAGACTGCGTGCTTATATGCGGGCTCATAA
>NZ_JADKNF010000031.1:0-10528 GCF_017808125.1 Pseudoalteromonas sp. PA2MD11 | reverse complement strand
AGCCCGCATATAAGCACGCAGTCTGACAAAATTAACGAAGGGTATTGTGCAATAGGAGGAGTCCATATAAGGCACTTTAGTGCCGAATCTAGACCAGAACAAACACATTCACGGCTAAAGCCATTCCTACAAGTACACTTTGCCTAGAACCTAGAGCCTAGAGCCTAATTGCAGAGGAAGACGCAGCACCAAACATCTCCACCACGCGGCTGATCGCTGACGGCTGAAAGCTCGGTGTCACTCACACTGCTGTATTTCTTTCACATCACCGCGGCCATCGCTTAGGTAGCATTGTTCTAGCAACGAGCAGTAGCAAATCTCGGTTTTGATATTAAAGCGTTGGTCATTTACCTTGTCCCACTGAGTTGCATTGAAGCCTGTTTTCTTAAAACCAAAAAGATTAAGTTTGCTGCCAGATGCCAGTAACCGGTTATCACTGGCACTCGTCATAATCCAGCCAAATGCTTCGAAAATATTTATGTCGGGAGAATCATCTTGCAGAGTTTGTAGCTGTGTTTCATATGCTTGTGTATCAAAACAGCATGCAGAAATTACTTTATAGATATCTAAATATGATTGGTCGTTATAATGATACTTCACATACTTTACTATCGCAGGTCCTGAGCCTGAATTAGTGAGTACAAAGGTGATTTCAGATTGATTTTTTTCCTCATTAAAATTCCCCGTCATCACTTCGAGCCATGGTCAGGTTGCGGCTTTTACTTGTCGTTCTGCGGCGTTGGCTTGCAAGTAAGTGGCATAAAAGGAGGCTGCGGAGATAATAATCGCACAGAGTGCGAGAAATAGGTTTAGCCGCTCGTTGGTAAACCATGCCTTGCGCTGATTGCTGGCTGGTTGAGTGTTTTGCTGGGTGGTCTTTGTTTGTTCTTCAACGTTAGTGTCTTGTTCTGTTTTAACGGTGGAACAGCTTGCGTCCTGTTGCTGATTATCCATAATTTTTAATTGTTGTTTTTATAGACTAACAAAGATACAACTTTAATTGGATAGATAAAAGAGACAGGGAGTAAAACTCCCTGATTTGGTATTAACTATTTGAGATAAATACGGTGAGCTTTTCACCCACTCTTAAGCTATCTCTTGAAAGGTTATTCCATTGTTTGAGTTTAGTGATACTGACTTTGTATTGCTTTGCTATCTTCCAAAGGCTATCGCCAGATTTCACCTTATACTCGATTTGTTGATCAGCCAATTGCGGTAATATCAGTTTTTGACCAATACGAATGGTGTTTGTTTTTAGGTTATTGAAGGTTTTCAGTTGGCTAACTGTTACTTTATATTTTTTTGCAATCACACTTAAGCTATCACCGCGTTTAACAGTGTAATGTTGCCACTGGCTATAATCATTGCTCTTTTGATTAGCTAATAGAGTTTGATAACTTGCTTGCTGATCTTTTGGGACCACAATATGTGGCGCATCAATCACTGCTGGGTATCGGATAACACCATGGTTTAGCTCTTCAAGCTCTTGCCATTTCGCTTTGTCTGCCAAGATCACGGCACCTGTCACTGGTAAGGTCGCAATAGCCTGCTCATTCTTAATGGCAGGGAATATCATTTTTTGGTGCTTTAATAATTGTGCTGCGGCCAGTAACTTAGGCACGTATTGTTTGGTTTGCGATGGTAGTTTTAAGCTAAAGAAGTCCGTCGACTTACCTTGTTTTTTATTACGAGCAATTGCCTGTAATACACGCCCTTCACCAATATTGTAGGCAGCAATAGCATGATACCAATCGCCATCAAAGCGTTTATAAAGGTATTCCATAAAATCCAAAGCTGCGCGGGTGCTGTCGATCACATCTTGGCGACCATCATACCAAGGGGTAATTTTTACTTTAAAGTATTTGGCGATTGAGGGGGTGAGTTGCCATAAACCCGATGCATGTTTGTGCGAATAGGCACTGGCATCAAAATCGCTCTCTATAAGCGGCATTAGAGCGAGTTCTATTGGTAAGTCACGGTTTTCTACTTCTGTAACGATATGATACAAATACGGCTCTGCACGGCGGCTTATTTCTTCCATGTAATTAGGATGAGTAAGGTACCAAGCAATACGCTTTTGCACATCTGGGTGACTTGAATCGCTAAACTGCAGTTGAATGCGAATACGCTGCCATACATCATCAAGTTCACTTGGTTTGAGCGGTGTCACCGCGTCTACTTGTGCTGTTTTAGCTTCTGCAACCACAGTACCTGGATTGGCTTTGATGATGGGCTTCTTTTCGGGAAGTGACTCAGGGGCAGTCTGACAGCCTGTTACAATAAAAGAAACAACAACAAGGCCTAAAAATCGATTTAAAAACACGTATTAAAATACTCCGTTAACTTAGGTGCGGGTAAACTAAAGCGCCTAAGCTTAACATAGGGTGAGCTAAAAATGACCATTAGATTAACAGCTCGCTAACTTACTCACCCAATTGAAATTAAAACGAAATACTAACTTGTAACCCAGCATAACCATGGTTTTGTGCTTCCCAATAGCGGCTGTCTATTTCTCGGGCTCTGGCATAGATCTCTATTCTGAATGGCTTTGAATCCACGCCCATGCCCACACCAACATAGCCATCAATATTATTGTGGTCGTCATCATAGCGGTCTCTGTAGTCGTGGTCATCGCGGTCGTCGTATACAGCAAGCTCAATTAAATCTAAGCCCACTTCGCCATAGACAAAAAAGTCGCTGAAATAACCAAATTTGATGCCGCTATCTAAGGTGAGAAATGTCTCCCGATCACCTTTTTTAGTAAATACTTCTGCTGAGCCTAGTGCCGTTATAAATGCTGCGCCGAAATTACTGTAGTTATTTTTAGCCATAAATTCGATGCCGGCTGAGGTGATTGAATCAGTACTATTATGTTCTGATTTAACAAACAGGTTCATATCTGGGCTGTCATAAATACCAGCAAAGCTTGTAGCAGGAATGAAGGTTAGTGATGAAAACAGTGCTAAGGCGAGGTATCGCATATTGATTAGTCCATTAAACGTTAATGGGTAGATGATACCAAACGGCGCCTTAGCAAATTGTAAGCAATTGTTCTATCTATGTAAGTTAGCCGAACACGCAGCGAAAGCAGGCTCCTTGCTGGCGTTTGATATATACCAGATCGCCGCCATGATTGAGCATGATCTGGCGCGATAAACTTAAACCTATTCCTGAGCCTTGTTGCTTAGTAGTAAAAAATGGCACAAAAATCATCTCAATCACATGATCGCTGATACCTGTACCATTGTCGCTGACCTCTAAATACAGTTGCTGATTAGCATTTTGTGCAATGCTTACCTCAATGCACTTTGCTGACTTTGAAGTATTTAACTGCTTAAGGACATCAATGGCATTTGTAAGCAGGTTTATTATTACTTGTTCAACTTGGCCTCTATCTATCATTACTAACTGTTGGCTTTGCACCGATAAATTCAACGTAATATTAAGCTGCTTAGCTTGTTGTGAGTGCAGAGCGACAACTTGCTTGGCAAGATCGGCCAGAATATGTGGCTGTAAGTGTGGGGCGGGTAAGCTACTAACCTTTTTAAATTGCGCTATAAATACCCCTAAATGCTCGGTTCGTGATGCGAGTGTTGTTAGGGCGAGTTGCAAGTCTTGTTTATCTTCCTGATCATCAAAACTAAGCTCAGTTGGCAGCAGCGCCGTACAAGTTTGTGCTAAAGAAGAGAGTGGCGTAATCGAATTAGCAATTTCATGGGTTAGTACTTTGGTAAGGCGCTTATAAGCTTGTTGCTCTTTTAATTGCAGCTGATCATGAATCGATTGCAAACTGATCACTTTACGAACTTTACCTTGGATTTCGGCAATACTGATCTGCACAGATAACGTATCGTGCTGCTCACCATTTTGCCATGGCACGGTATTACGGCTATTTTGTTTTGCGTCTTGAACGAGGTTTGCGATTACACCTAGATCATCGATGTGCTTTACAGCCTGCCCAAGCAAGCGACTGACCGCAGGGTTACTTTCAATAATATTGCCTTGTTCATCACATACTAATACTGCTAAATCGATATGAATTAATAGTGCTTGTAAGAACTGAGCTTGTTGCTCTGCATTAAAACGTGCAGCCTGAATTTGTTGTTTAACCTGCTCAAATTGCTGCTGCATAGGGTGTTGGTCGCCAAAGCCTAATGTGCTGTCTCCATTCGCTAAAGCGCGAAACACCATATCTGCACGCCTTGTTTGGCGTTTAAATAAATTAAAAATTTGCGCGGCACATACCAAATTTAAAATAACTAAAAGTGCCGAAATTGCAGAAAACCCGCTTTGCTCTACTTGCCAAAACAAAGCAATTGATAAACCAATTAGCGCAGCTAATAGGCTGGCTAAGCTAATAAAATTTCGCATCGATTACAGTCCGTATTTTTCTAAACGACGATACATGGCTCCGCGTGTTAGGCCGAGCGCTTTTGCTGCATGACTCACGTTCCCTTGAAAATGCTTTAAAGCTGCACGAACGGTTCTCTGCTCGATGATTTCAAGATCAAAAGTGTCGTAGTCAGTGGCGTTTGAAGAGAGCTCACTTGTGCTAACAGCAGCATTTGGTGAGCTTATCACCGAGCTTATATCGAGCTCTGAGCCTTCTGATAGGATGACTGCTCGCTCAATTGCATGGGCAAGTTCACGGACATTGCCTGGCCAATGATACTGACTTAAACGTGCCATATCAGATGCTGCAATCGAGAGCTCACGTTTGTATTTATGTGCAAAGTGCTGCAAGTAGTAGTTACACAGTAATGGAATGTCTTCACTACGCTCACGCAGAGCTGGCAAACGGATCTCTACGGTATTAACACGGTACAGTAAGTCTTGCCTAAACTTGCCTTCAGTAACTGCTTGTTCGAGGTTTTCATTGGTTGCACAGATCAAACGAATATCAATATCGATGACTTTAGAGCCACCAACCGGTGTTATTTGCCTGTTTTGTAGTGCCGCAAGTAGTTTAACTTGTTGGTTAAGCGGTAAATTACCTAGCTCGTCTAAAAATAAACTACCACCATGAGCAAGCTCAAATCGGCCAATGCGATCTTCTTTCGCGCCAGTAAACGCCCCTTTTTTATGGCCAAATAGTTCGCTTTCAAACAGGCTTTCGGCTAGTGAGCCCATGTCTAGGCTTATGAAGGGTTGGCTTTGGCGCTGGCTTGCATTGTGGATTGCATGGGCAGTGAGTTCTTTACCTGTGCCACTTTCGCCACTAATCAATATGTTGGCATCTGTGTTGGCTGCTTTGTCGATAACCGAAAAAACCTGCTGCATGGCATCACTTTGGCCTAAAAACTCAAATGGTTGATTGCCGATTGACTGCTGCAAGGCCTGCTTTTGTTTTGTGAGCTTACCAACTTGCTGCTTGTCTTTAGCGTGTGAAAATGCCGCTGCAACAGCACCGAGTAATTGCTCATTTTGCCAAGGTTTGGCAATAAAGTCAGAGGCACCAGCTTTAATTGCTTCGACAGCTAGCTGAATATCGCTGTAGGCCGTCATAAGCAGTACCGCAATATTAGCGTCTTGGCTCATGATCTTTTTTAGCCAGTAGAATCCTTCTTTGCCACTAATTGAGTCTTGCGTGAAGTTCATATCGAGTAACACAACATCTATGGACTGATCCGCCTCATGCTGTGCGTTAATGATACCTTCGATATCAAAGGGGTTATCTGTGGTTTTTACAACCTGATAATGCTGCTTTAAAAGTAATCGTGCGGCGATAAGTACGTCGGGGTTATCATCGACAATAAGAATTGATCCTGCTTGTTTCATAGCTATTTATTATTATTCCTTTATGGGAACACTAAGATTAATTGAAAATAGTAACAGTGTCCATTTATGGACGATATATGGATTTTGAAGTGTTCTATAAGCGGACACTTGATTATATGCATGTTTATTGGTTTTTATGTAAGTTATTGTAATTTAATAAAAATAAAAGTTGGCACAAGAGTTGTTTTATCTATAGGTAATTAGCACCTAGATAACTTAAAGGCGTCAACATGGATAAGAAAATTACACGCTCAAATAACAAAGCATTTTTTAAGAAATCAGTCATTGCAGCGGCATGCTTAGCTGTTGCGGCAGCAGCTTATGGTTTCACGCAAACTGAGCAAACAGGTCGTAGTCAGCAAGTAACCGCGACAAGCTTAACGATTAGCACAGTACAACAAGGTGAATTTGTTGATGCTTTAAGTCTTCGTGGTCAGGTTATGCCTCGCACTACTATTTACCTCGACACCATTGCCGGAGGCCAAGTCGAAGAGCGACTTGTTGAGCAAGGTGAGTTTGTTAAAAAAGGCCAACCACTTGTGCGTTTAAGCAATACCAATTTGCAGCTTGATGTAATGAGTCGTGAAGCCCAGGTGACTGAGCAGCTTAACTTTTTACGTAACACGCAAATGAATATGGAAACCAGCCGTTTAAACTTACGCCGTGATTTGCTTGAAATCGATCTTAAAATCACGCATTTATCGCGTCGCTTAAAACAAACTCAGCCGCTAGTGAAAACGGGTGTGTTAGCACAAGAGCAATTATCTGAAATTCAAGAAGACTTAGCGTATTACAAAGCGCGTAAAGAACTAACCCTTGAGCGTCAAAAGCAAGAAAACAGCATTCGTGAAGTTCAGGTAGCTCAGTTAAAAGACAGTGCCGACATGTTAGAGAAAAACCTACAGTTTGCACGTAAGAACCTTGAAAACTTACTCATAACAGCACCAGCCGATGGTTATTTAAGTGAACTTGATGTTGAAATTGGTGAATCAAAAGGCCGTGGTGCTCGCCTAGGGCAGATTGATATTCCTAATGAATACAAGCTAGTTGTGAGACTAGATGAGTTTTACCTGAGCCAAGTTCAAACAGGTATGCAAGTGCTTATTGAGCATGAACAAGGCGAAATTGCGGCAACAGTTAGCAAAATTGATAGTCGTGTTCAGCAATCACAGTTTCAGGTTGAGGTCGATTTACCCAATGGCACGAGCAATATAAAACGTGGGCAAAGCCTAGATGTACAGCTGATGCTAGGTGATAGCAAAGGCACTGCTTTATTACTTGAACGCGGCGCATTTTTTACCAGCTCAGGAGGTAACTGGGTTTATGTCATGGAAAAAGATGGCAACCGTGCAGTACGAAAAGACATTCGTCTTGGCAAAAAGAATCAAAACTATTATGAAGTGTTAAGTGGCCTAAGCGCCGGAGATCGCGTGATCACCTCTAGCTACAGCAACTTTGATAAAGCACAACAACTACAATTTTAAGGATAATAACAATGATTAAATTAACTAACTTATCACGCGTATTCCGTACTCAAGATGTTGAAACAACAGCGCTTAATAACATTAACTTACATGTAAACGAAGGCGAGTTTCTTGCCATTATGGGGCCATCTGGCTGTGGTAAATCAACATTACTCTCTATTTTAGGTATGTTGGATTCGCCATCGGCAGGTAGTTTTGAATTTTTAGGTGAAGACATCGCAGAGTTTGGTGAAAAACAATTAGCAACACTTAGAAAAGCGTCGATTGGTTTTGTTTTCCAAAGCTTTAACTTAATTGATGAATTAACAGTATTTGAAAACGTTGAGCTGCCATTACAGTATCAAAATATCTCAAAAAGTGAACGTAAGCAGCGAGTAGACGCAATTTTAAAACGTGTTGCAATCGACCATAGAGCAGATCACTTACCGCAACAGCTATCGGGCGGTCAGCAGCAACGTGTAGCGGTAGCCCGAGCTCTTGTGATTAATCCAAAACTTATCTTAGCGGATGAGCCTACGGGTAACCTTGATTCAAAAAATGGTGATGAAGTCATGGCGATGCTGCGTGAGCTAAATCGCGAAGGTACCACGGTAATTGTGGTTACTCACTCAGAAAAAGAAGGCAATTATGCTGACCGTTTAGTGCGCTTACTTGATGGCCAAGTGATGGTTGATAAAGCTAACCGTGTTCAACAAACAGCAGAGGTGGCATAACATGATTTTAAGTTATTTGATCACCGCGCTGCGTGCGTTTAAAAACCAAAAGCAGCACTTTATTTTAAATGTTCTGGGTTTAAGTGTGGGCTTAGCTGCGGCAATTCTAGTTGCTTTATTTGCAAAAAATGAGCTTTCGTACGATAGCCAACAGCCTCATGCGGAGCGTGTTTATCGCGTTGGCCAGGACTTCTCAAAACTTGGTTTAGCTGTGGTGCCTATTTTTAATTATGTGCAGTCAAAGCAGGCCGAAGATTACAGCCAAGTTGAAGAAGTGTTCGGATTAACTATGGTCGAGCTGACCCGTGAAGCCATGGTGGATGTGAGTTACCGCAATCAAGGCTATAAGTTAAATGCCTTATATGGTGCTACAGCAAATATTGAAAATTTCATTGCTATGGAGACGTTGGCGGGTGATTTAACAACAGCAATGAGTATTCCAGATAGCCTCGCTTTAAGTGAGTCAGAAGCTCTGCGCATTTTTGGTCGCACCGATGTGATTGGTGAAACACTTACGCATGAACAAGGACAGTACACAGTGCGTGCCGTGTTTGCGGACTTAGCAGATAACACTCACTTCGCCTTTAAAAACCTTGTTTATGTTAAGCATGATCCAAGCAAAATAGACATCAACAGTAGTTATGTTTATATGCGTGTAGCTGAGGGCACCGATACAGATGCATTAGCTAAAACCTTAACAGAGCGATTTTTTAGAGGTTCGATGCTGGAGCAAGTTAGTTTAGAGCTGCATCCATTACTTGATTTACACCTAACGGCTAAATCACCGTTTGAGATGAAAGCGGGTGGTGCTAAACAAGTGGTTATGATCTGTGTTGGTTTAAGTGTGTTACTTATTCTTATTGCAGGTTTTAACTTCATCAATATGACCGTCGCTCAATCGACTAAACGTGCAAAAGAAGTGGGTGTGCGTAAAGCGCTTGGCGCAAGTAAAGGCCAGTTAGTAACGCAGTTTTTATCTGAATCTGTGTTGGTATCAATGCTTTCAATGGTGATTGCTTGTGCTTTAGTGGAGCTACTTTTACCAAGCTTTAATCAACTAGTAGACCGCGAATTGGTCGTGAATTATGCCTCTGAATTTGGCATTGCAATTATTGTGGTCGCAATTGCTGTGGGCATATTAGCTGGGCTTTATCCTGCATTCTTTATTTCGTCATTCAGTGCAAAACGCGTTTTAAGTGGAGACTTACAACGAGGTAATACTGCAATATGGGTTCGTAAGAGCTTACTAACCTTACAGGCTTCACTAGCAATAGGTTTAATCATTGCCTCTATTACTTTGTTAAAGCAATTAACTTACTTACAAAGCTTACCTTTAGGCTATGAAACGACACAAAGATTGGTTATTTCAGAGCTACCTGTAGGCGAAGTATTCACAAAAGAAAAAAATGCCTTAGTTAACCGTATTAGTGCAATTCAAGGCGTACAGCAAACAACAGTTATTGATACCCGTTTAACTGTTTCAATCAATAATACACTTATGCCAACGTGGCCAAATGGTGAAGCATCTGGCAGCTTAACGCCTGTTGTAGGTGCAAGCTACGATGTTGTAAAAACGCTAGGGTTAAAACTGGTTGCTGGTCGTGACTTTAGCCGTGAGTTTGCTGGTGATTGGGCAAGCCGCGAAAATGGAGTAACAAGTACTGGCACTATTGTGACTGAATCTGTCGCAAGGCAAGCGGGTTACACTAACATGAGTGACATTATCGGTAAGGTAATTAAAGACTCAGGTCGTGGCGTAGATATGCGTGTTGTGGGTGTGGTTGAAGATGTAAAAGTAGGTAATGCTAAAGATGCCAACTCAAATATTATGTTCTTATGTGGCTTTAACTTTTTATCACCAGTATCAGAACTAATTTTAACGATTGATCAGCAAAACTTGCCTTACATTAAAGCTCAGATCGCTGAAGTATTAGCAAGCTCAGCCAATATCTATGAGCCAAAAATTAACTTACTCGCAGACAACTACAAAACTCTGTTAAAAGGTGATGAGCGAATTTCGAATGTGGTTTTAATCTTTACCGGTCTTGCTGTGTTCTTAACTTGTTTAGGTACCTTTGGTTTGGCTTCGTTTGCAACAGTACGTCGTCAAAAAGAAGTGGCCGTTCGAAAAGTGCTAGGTGCATCTCGCATCAGTATCGTCAATATTATTGCTAAAGAGTTCTTAGTGCTGGTGGCGGTAAGTATTGCTATTGCGTATCCAGTGACTTACTTGTTAGTTGGTGATTGGTTAGCAAATTTTAATGACCGCATTGAACAAGCTGTATGGGTGTATTTAGTTGCCGCCGTCGCGGTGGCCGCCATTACTTGGATTACCGTTGCAAGCTTAGCCTTTAAGGCCGCAAGCACCAGACCATCACTTATCTTAAGATATGAATAACAGTTAACTAACTCCCAACTATAAGCCCAGCAATACAGCTGGGCTTTTTATTTTTTAAATGAGTCGCCATGAATGACAACCTACGTAGATACCATCTCTCATAACCAGCTTCAAGTTTAAGTTTAAGCAACTTGAGGCTGATATTCGGTTTGATT
>NZ_JADKNF010000030.1:0-11293 GCF_017808125.1 Pseudoalteromonas sp. PA2MD11 | reverse complement strand
CACCCTAGGGTATAAAAGTCCCATGCAGTACGAACAAGTTAATTAAACCCTGTGTCTACTTTATCGGGGTCAGATCACGCGGCTGATCGCTGACGGCTGAAAGCTGATAGCTCTGTGTTTGGTTTCGCTGCGCTCTACCTAACCTACGCCAGAACTTAATACTTTACCCTTTCAAACTTGCTAACTAGCGGCTAAAAAAGCCCATACTCTTCGGTTTCTTCTGCTTCGTGGCGCATGAGGTGTTCTGGGCGGAAGATGGCGCTTGGGTCTAATAGTAAGCTGTGTTTATGCTTCATTTTAATTAGCCCGCGCATCATGTTTTTAGTTTGTGGGTCAACATCAAAACCAACAGAGGTAAGCTGCTCTAAAGGTTTGATATCTTCTTTCTTAACATTAATATTGTCTTCGACTTTATCGACCAGAAGCCCTATATGAGGTGTTACACCGTCTTTAGTTGTAAAAATGATGATTGGCTTGTAATCAAGGCTTATCTGCTCTCGGGCCGATTCAAACAACCGGTTTAGCTGATTAAGAGTTTGTCGTTTTTTTTCTTCAAATAAAATAATTACAGAATCTTTTGACTGTGTTTTCCGTACTTCTAAAAGTTCGCTAGCCATAACATGTAGTGCATGGTAGGGCTTTTCAAGTTTGGCAACAATGCTCTTAAGATCTTCATTATCAGTCTCGAAATCTTTGTACCAGCGACTAAATGAGGACTTACTTGGATCTAGCGAATTTGTGAAGGATGTTCCAGTAGATAGGTTGTTTTCTAATACATTAAGCCATTCTAAGTGCTCTTTTTCTCTTTCAACTAATAATTCTGAAAGCGCGGCATTTACTTCGTATGTTGACCTGTTATTTAAAACTACCCCCAAATCAAATATGGGGGTCGGCGTGTCCATATAATCTTTGACCCCGATAAAGCTCTTATTTTCATTGGGCAATGACGTTAAATTACCCTCATAACGTTCAGTTAGAAGAATATCAAGAATTTTTAATGAAATGGTCTTGTGCCCAACTCGGAAATTAATCAGATCCATATTTCCCTCAAAGCCTTGTTAAGTCTTTATAGCATAGAACATTATTATGTTTTTAGTGATGGATTTACAAAATTACTTTTTGAAATAGGAGCGGTAGATTTTTTTATTATTTCCAGCACTGTGACTATTAAATAAATCAGCGAATTCAGATGTGTCAGTGAAGAGGCGAGTTAGCTCGGTTAGCAGACATTGATTGTTTAGTGGCGTTGGGCATCTTTGGGCAGCGCTAACCAATGCAACGGCATTCAAATAACCTTCAAATATAATTCTATTCGCTCTCGTGTGATAAGGCTCGATATCTTCAATAAACTGCTTACACCAAGGGTTTTTACAGTTATTAGGGTCAGGTACTACTTCAGTAACCATAATGTTGGCGGGCTGTTTAATTCGCTTGTATAAATCATGACTCGAAACGAAAGACACCGAAGTATAGTCTGGGTTGAAGCTTTGTTTGTTCGCTGCATTAACAAATTCAGCGAGAGGCTCGTAGGTGCCGACTAAACAAATTGCGGTTGCATTACTTTCTTTTAGAAGTGCTAAAGCTTTTGAAATATCATCACTATTGCGCTTAAACCGTGCGACTTCTACAGGTTTAATACCATGTATTTTTAGGGCGTTAACGAGATTGCTCTCTACCATATAACCAAACTCATCGGCTTGGATCATTAAACCAATTTTTTCATGCTTACGCTCTTTAACTAGGTAGTTAATTTGCTCTTTGGCTTCATCTTGGTAGCTCGCACGAAGATTAAATACATTCGGCATTGAGCTGTTATGTAAAAAGTCAGCGCCTGTAAATGGCATTAGAAATGGAATGCGGTGCCTATCCAGTATAGGTTTAATTGCATGGGCTGTTGGTGTGCCCATAGAGCCAAAAATTGCATGGATCTTTTGATCAAATAAAAACTGGCGGGTATTTATAACTGTATTTTTTGGCTCATAACCATCATCAGCTAAAATCAGATCGATACTTTGCCCATTAATACCGTTTTCTTTGTTGATTTTATTAAAGTAAATATTACTGCCAAACGCCAGTTGTTCGCCTATTTGCTTTGCGGGTCCAGTGAGCGCAGTGGACATGCCGAGTTTAATGGTAGGCTGTGCGTGTTCAGCTAAAGCTATCTGAGATAGCAGCAAGGTACAAATACATAAACACTTAATGGCTGTGATTTTGAAGTGATTTATAGTGAGCATACCAACCTTGCACTGCGGTTTTGAACTGTGACTCTAAGTCTTTTTTACCTGTAAAACCGGCTTCTTCGATTAAGCTATTTACAGAGGTTTGCTGTAATACTAGTCGAATAAGGATGAATTTTGTATGTTCATCTAATAAATTTAGACTAATTGGTGTGCTCCAAATCATTTTCCATAGCAATGGCTGTACTTGGAAGAGGTTAATATCACCAGTTAACAGCCGCTCAGCTCTTGCATCTAAGGCAGGAGAATAGCCACTTTTTGGTAAGCGTTTGAATAGCTCTGCAATAAGCTGCCAAGGAAGTGAGCTAAAGTGACCAAGGAGTTGCAAAGAGAGATCTTGCTTAAACTCTTCTATTAACAGTGCTGCACTATCTGAAGTTTGCTTATCTAACGCTTTAATCACTAAAGCAGCATGTTCAGCCGTTGCTTTGTCATGGCTAAATCCAAGCTTAACAACATTAAAGCCATTACTTTGCCAAAACTTAACTAACGCTGCATTTGCGCCAAAGCTGGCACCAAAATAACTACAATTGTTTAATTGGCTTTCGCAGTGGTTTAACAGGGCTGAGCCTATACCTTGCTGATGACATTCAGGTGCAACAGCTATTCTCACGACTCTCGCTGAGTGTTTACACAAATCTTCTGTATTTCGGCTTAATTGAGTCAGAGTTTGCGCCATTAAATGACCATGTGGCCGACGCTTTCCTCTTATAACATGCTCTGCAATCTCAGGCGTTAAGCCACCCTCAATAGCAATTAAGCAAACGGCTTTTAATGCATTTTCTTGTTTGCAGATAAAAAGCTGTAACTCTGGGGCATCAAGCAAGTGGCGTAAGTCGTTTACCGTGGTTTGGTAATGAGCCAACGCCAATAGCGCCATAATTTGGCTAAGCAGCTGCTCATCATCAATGAGTTGCTCTTTGCTTATGTTTTCAAATTGGTAAGACTTACCACTCTGCGTATCTAGGTACTTTGCATCGAGTAGTAATAGTTCGCGTAGGCTATTTTCGAGGGGGTCATACTTGGCAAAACGAATAGGTTCATCCAAAGTAATTGCCTTTAGCGATTTAAATTGGCTACGTAAGTAATGTAAAAAACGTAACGTGTAACCACGCCCATTTCCTTCATAACCAACCATAGTGCTGGCAAATACGATCCGTGGATAACTTTTTAGGATCTGCAATAGCATAGGAACCGGAATCGCTGCTGCTTCGTCGACAAATAACAGATCGCAATCAGGTTTTTCATGTAGCAGTGTATCTGGCGCAATATAGCTAAGGTTAGCTAGTTGCTTACAGTTTTGCTCTTTGCTAACACCAAGCTCAGCGGCTAAATGTTTAAAGCTTGTTTGTACGGCTTTGGCTTGGGTGGCGCAAATTAGGATTCTTTTATCTTGAAGATTTGCTGCTGCAAGCCCTAAAGCGGCTGACTTACCACGACCTCGGTCTGCACTGATCACAAAAGGACGATTAGCGCGCCCTGTTGCGGTTTTAATAATTTGCTCAACACATGCTTGTTGTTGCTGATAATTTATCTCAGCAGTTGCTGGCGAAATAGATTGGTAAGCAGGAGGCGAGTGCTTAGTAAAATAATGTGGCTGCAATTTTAGCTTGGCGAAAAAGCGCTGATTAAAAAAGCTGTGTTTAATTTCTTCGCCATAAGAGGTGATACTTGTGAGTGCTGAGTCTTGCCACTTATCGTCATCGGGCAGCAATAATATCAGTACACCGCCTGCTTTTACGGTACCGGCAAGCGCGGCGAGTTTATCGGCATATAAACCGCTAAAACCATCAAAAATTGCGTGTTGAAACTCTTGGCCAAGAATTTGGTGAGCATTTTTTGGGAACTCACTATTTGCTAATAATGAGCTGCTACTGAAAACATAGGTATTTTTTAGCGCTAATTGGTTTGCAAACTGATAGCACCAAGTTTCGCTGCCTTGCACAATGACAAGCTGGCGATGCTTTGCAATCACCAGCTCATTACATAGCGCTGTTATATACTCATTATAAGGCTTGAAGTCTTGCATACTGTGTTACAAGCCATTTGCTGCCTAGGTCATCAAAGTTCACTTGAATACGTGACTGTGCGCCGCTACCTTCGTAATTGAGTACGGTTCCTGCGCCGAACTTGGCGTGTAATACGCGTTGTCCTAAGTTAAAGCCGCTATCTTCAAATGCGGCATGTGTTACTGAGGGACTAAAACGACCTGCCGCTGGCGGTCTTGAAACCTGTGTTTTAATACGAATTTCTTCGATACAGTCTTCAGGCATTTCACGTAAAAAGCGTGATGGGCTATGGTATTTTTCTTGTCCGTATAAGCGGCGGCTTTCTGCATGGCTAATATATAGTTTTTCCATCGCGCGAGTCATACCAACATAGCAGAGGCGGCGTTCTTCTTCTAAACGACCAGACTCTTCATTACTTTGTTGTGATGGGAACATGCCCTCTTCAACACCAACCATAAATACCAGTGGGAATTCTAGGCCTTTTGCTGAGTGTAATGTCATCATTTGCACTGCGTCTTCGTGCTCATCAGCTTGGCCTTCGCCAGATTCTAGTGAGGTATAAGCCAAAAATCCCTGTAGTGGTGAGCTGAACTCTTCATCTTCAGGAAGTTCGTATTGACCACAAGCACTAATGAGCTCTTCTAAGTTTTCTACGCGGGCACGGCCTTTTTCACCTTTTTCAGCTTGATACATTGCCATTAACCCTGAGGTTTGAATGGCATATTTCGCTTGCTCTTCTAAGGTGAGATCGCTGATTTTATCTTCGATATGCTCAACAAGTTCTAAGAATTTAGTCACGGCACTTGCTGCACGGCCAGATAGGTGTTGTTGCTCTACAATTGCTTTTGCGGCATACCAAAGTGGCAATGACTCATTGCGCGCACAATCACGAATGTGGCTTAGTGTTTTATCACCAATGCCGCGAGCAGGGGTGTTAATAACGCGCTCGAAAGCAGCATCATCTTGACGGTTACCCACTAAACGTAAATACGAAAGTGCATCTTTGATCTCTTGGCGCTCGAAGAAGCGCATACCGCCGTAAATACGGTATTTTAAACCTTCTTGTAGCATCGCTTCTTCGAGTACACGAGATTGCGCATTGTTACGGTATAAAATCGCGGCATCTTGTAATGCATTACCTGCATTTAGCCAGCTACGTAGTTTGCTGCTGACAAAGCGCGCTTCGTCTAACTCATTAAACGCAGCGTAAACAGAAATAGGCTCACCATCATTGCCGTCTGTCCACAGGCTTTTACCCATGCGTTCAGCATTGTTTTTGATCAGCGCATTTGATGCTTTTAAGATTGTTGCCGTTGAACGGTAATTTTGTTCAAGGCGAATGGTTTCGGCTTCGAAGTCAGTTAAAAAGCGTTTGATATTCTCAATTTTTGCGCCACGCCAGCCATAGATACTTTGGTCATCATCACCTACGATCATAATACTGTTAGTGTCACCTGCGAGTAATTTTAACCAAGCATACTGAATAGTATTAGTATCCTGGAACTCGTCTACCAGCATATGGGCAAAACGCTGTTGATAGTGACGTAAAAGTGTTGGGTGGTTTTTAAGTACTTCGTAGCAGCGCAGCAGTATTTCTGCAAAGTCGACTAAACCTGCACGGTCACAAGCCTCTTGATATGCAGCATAGACTTTCAGCATCATCTGCTCATTAATATCGTAGGCTTGAATGTCTTTAGGTCGCAGACCTTCATCTTTTTTCGCGCTGATATACCAACCAAATTGTTTTGCTGGCCATTTTTTATCATCTATGTTCATCGCTTTAAGTAAGCGTTTGATCATACGTTGTTGATCGTCAGAATCTAAAATTTGAAAGCTTTCAGGCAAGTTCGCTTCACGGTGATGGGCGCGCAGAATACGATGAGATAAGCCGTGGAAGGTACCAATCCACATACCGCCAACCGGTGCTTTTAAGGTTTCTTCTACACGAGTGCGCATTTCTTTCGCGGCTTTGTTAGTAAAGGTTACCGCAAAGATGCTGTATGCAGAAGCTTGCTCAACTTGCATGAGCCATGCGATGCGATGAACAAGTACTCGAGTTTTACCAGAACCTGCACCTGCAAGTACTAGCATATTTTGCAATGGGGCTGCGACTGCATCCCGTTGTTTGTCATTTAAGCCATCGAGTAATTCAGAAACGTCCATCGTTACGCCTTTTCAATCTATAATGGGTGGAGTATAACAGGTGTTTATGCAAGGCTAAATAAAATACTGTTTTTATAAACAGCTATTTTGGTAAGTCATTAAAATTGAAGTATGAAAATTGTGAATTTGACCGATTTTTAGCAAAAAAAACTAAAATCAAAATAACGCTACTTTTTAACACTTTGATTTGTAAGCCATAATAAGTTGGCATAAAGTGTGTTTACTAAAAGTATAATCATTAAAAACTACAGAGGTTAGTATGGCAGAGCAAGGTTCTGGCGGTAATGTAATCGCAGCAATATGTAATATCTTTTTTCCTGGTTTAGGGCAATTGGTACAAGGCCGTTTAATGGCGGCTATTGCATTCTTTTTAGCATGGGTTATTAGTGGTGCACTAATTTACGTTGCAGTTGGCTTTATTTTACTGCCAATCGTATACCTATGGGCGATTATTGATGCTGCGCGCTTCAAATCGCGACTCTAGCTATTTTTAATAGCACAAACACGAGCGCCATGTTGGCGCTCGTGTTGCTTAAAGGCTACAAAACTCGCCACGTTTAGCTGCAATCGTTATAATTAGCAGATAACGTATTAAGAGTACCCTCCATGGAATATCAATTTATCCGCGACCCTATTAGCGGTTTACGCATTAAAATCTCCTCTGAGCATGCAGTTATTGGCCGTTGGCTAAACGAAGAAATCGGTAAAGAAAAAATCGCGATGGTACAAGCATTGATCTCTGCGGTTAAGAGCAGTCATGAGCCTTTAACCTTACAAGGTCAAGAAATTGATTTGATCTTAAGTAAAGACGAAGCGCTGTTCGAAGCACATGCGTTACATCAAGACAACGAAGACTTAGTTGCCTACCAAGATGATGATTTAATGCTTGAAGAAGAAGGCTTGTGCAGTGGCTGTGGTTTTGAAGACTTTGTTGATTTAATTGAATCTTGGCAAGAATTTACACAAGGCCGATAAGCAGAAGCATATTCTGCTTATCGGTTGCTAATTTATTGCTCGCTCACTGATTTAACAGCCGCTAGTAATAAATCTTCTGTTAAGCGTACTTTGTAATTTGGGTTGGCGTATTGAAAATTAACTAACCCATTAGTGTCTATAACAAACACTGCAGGTACGGGTAACGCTACTTTCACTTCGCCCTCTAACGAGACAAAGTTAACCCCAAGTTTGTTGCGGTAAATCTTTGCTGTTTTGTCATCTAAGTAAAACGCTAAACCTAACTTTTGTGCCAACAAAAGGCTGTCGTCAGACAATAATTGATAGTTTGGTGAAGTAATTTTTGATTCAGCGAGCTTTTCAGGACTATCTGGCGAAACGGCAATTATCTGTGCTCCTAAATCCGCTAGCTCTTTCTCAATTTTTTGGACATTGGCCAATTGCTTTGAACAATATGGGCACCAGCCACCACGATAAACAATGAGCACAGTCGTTTTTTCTTTAAAACGCTCAGCGAGTGAGACGGTTTTACCGTATTGATCTTTTAACTCAATATTTGGCACTGCTAAGCCGGGTAATAATGGGCTAACTTGCTCTGCTGATTCGGCAATATTGGTTGCAGTCGCAGCAATAACGTGGCTTGATAGTACAAATAGTGCACTAATGAGTAGAGATTTAAACATAGGCTTCCTCGGTTATTTTTATCAACTGCAAAGCAGACCTGATCATATGTGTTTTTATTTCATCAATGACAAAATTGTCTGTAGTATATACATAATTGAAAATGCAAGTTGGGATAAAGAATGTCTGCTAATTTACAAAAACTCGTTGTTATGCTCGAGATGCAAAATGCGATGAATACTAAAGTTCATGAGCAATGGTTTAGCCAAGGTTTTGAATGGTATCGTGCAATTTGGGTTGAGTGTGCTGAAATGCTGGATCACTACGGCTGGAAGTGGTGGAAAAAACAAACCCCAGATACAGAACAAGTTATTTTAGAGTTAGTTGATATTTTCCATTTTGGTTTATCTTTACGTATTGATGGTGAAACCAGCTATGAGCAGTTAGCTGCACAACTAGAAGCTGAGTTAAGTGCGCCAGTTCAAGCCGATGATTTTAAACAAACACTCGAAGTGTTAGCCGCGTCAGCTGTTGCTGAAAAGAGTTTTAATGCAGCCGCATTTGCAGGTTGTATGGCGCAAATCGGTATGGATATCGATGACTTATACCGTGGCTACGTTGGTAAAAACACCTTGAACTTCTTCCGCCAAGATCATGGCTACAAAGATGGTAGTTATATCAAAGTGTGGAATGGCCAAGAAGATAACGAGCACTTAGTTGAAGTGGTAAAAAGCCTAGATACAGAGCATGCAGATTTTGCAAAACTTGTATACCAAGGCTTAGAGCAGCGTTACCCGAAGTAATTATTTAACGGGTATAAACTCGCGAAAATCGATGGTCGATAAAAAGCCATCGAACTGCTTATGCGGTTGCTGACTATCAGGGTTGGCAACCGCAAGTATATGACCAATACCAAACTCTTTTGCCGCATCTAGCACGGCGGGGCTGTCATCCACAAATAAAGTCCGTTCCTTATCAAACTGCCATTCTTGGTGGACTTGTTGCCATAATGGTTGATGCTCTTTACTCACGCCATATTGGTGAGTTGAGATCACCCCATCTAAGTAATTATCGATAGCAGTATGTTCAAACTTTAACATGGCACAATCTGGGTGCGCGTTAGTAAGCATGATCAATTGCTTGCCTGCTTTTCTAAGCTCAGTTAAGAACGGCGGAACATCTTCACGAATTCTGATTAAATGTTGAATGTCACGTTTCAGTGCCATAATTGGTAAATCAAGTTGCTGCTGCCAATAATCTAAACAGTACCAATTAATTTGTCCGTGAACTTGTTGATAACGATGTAAAATGTCAGCTTTTGCTGCGTCTAAACTGATTTTATGTTTACGCGCATATTGCTCGGGAATAACGGTTAGCCAAAAGTAATTATCAAAATGCAAATCGAGTAGGGTGCCATCCATATCTAACAACACAGTATCGATTTTTGACCAATTTAACATAGGCAATTCACTTTAAAAGATTTATGATGAGCATAACTGCCATGATAGCAAATTAATGCCAATGACACAGAAAAAGCATCCTACACCACCGCAAATTTTGTCTAATGAAGTTGTCGCTAAAAGTCGACTATTTACTGTTGAGTCTCTCGAATTGAAGTTTTCAAATGATGAACAAAGGCAATACGAAAGAATTCGTGGCGGTGGCAGAGGTGCAGTGATGATAGTGCCAGTAACGGCCGATAACGAACTGTTATTAGTGCGAGAGTATTGTGCAGGCACCAATGATTATCAGTTGGGTTTTCCAAAGGGCTTAATTGATCCAGGTGAAACACCACAGCAAGCTGCAGACCGGGAGCTTAAAGAAGAAGTTGGTTTTGGTGCTAAGCATTTCGCTGAACTAAAAAAAGTCAGCATGGCGCCAAGTTACTTTAATGCCACGATGCATATTTTGTATGCTGAAGATCTCTATCCTGAAACCTTACCTGGTGATGAGCCAGAACCGCTTGTCGTTGTAAAATGGCCAATAACTGATTGGCAATCATTATTGCAACAAGAAGACTTTACTGAAGCACGAAGTGTCGCAGCTTTGCTATTATTAACAAAGTACTTAGAGTCGGGAGCGGGCAATGAATGATTTTTTAGAACCGTGTATTCGGTTAGCTGAGCAAGCAGGCGATGCCATTATGGCCATTTATCAGCAGGATGATATTGGTGCTGAGCAAAAGTCAGATCATACTCCGGTCACCAAGGCTGACTTAGCATCAAATGATGTATTAATGGCGGGTTTGAAGAGCATAGCCCCCGATATTCCAATTATGTCAGAAGAAACACCGATCCCAGCGCTGGCAGATAGAAAAGATTGGCACCGTTATTGGTTGCTTGATCCTATGGATGGTACCGGGGAGTTTATACTTGAAAGCGGTGATTTTGCAGTCAATATCGCTTTAGTTGAAAATAATCGCCCAGTGCTGGGTGTTATTCATTGGCCAGCGAAACAAGTGACTTATTTTGCAAGTTATCAAAATGGCGCATTTAAACGTGAAAATGGCCAAGATCAACAAATTTCAGTAGCAACACCCGATAATTTAACCTTAGCAGTAAGCCGCAGGCAAAAAATTGAAGCGGTCAGTCAGTATTTAAACACTCAGTTTGCGACGGTAGCATTAGGCTCATGCTCATTAAAAGCCTGTATTATTGCAGAGGGTAAAGCTGATTGCTTTTTACGTATCGGACCAACTGGTGAGTGGGATACTGGTGCGTCACAAGTGATTGTCGAAGAGGCCGGTGGCTGCATTACCGATGCTGAATTCAATCCGTTAACTTACAATCAACGAGAAAGCACAGAAAACCCTGATTTTATCGTGATGGGTCACCCCGATTGGGAGTGGCAAAAAATGATTAGTCCTCATCAGCGTGCATTTTAACTTTGTTTTGTGTGCTTTTTGTTCGCTTGAGTTAAATTTGTCACTATAACCCTTGATTTCTAATCTTATTGCTATATGATAGCGCTCTCTCTGAAACAGGGCGTCGTTAACATGCTCATGTTACTAAGAGATTACAGGCGCGGGATGGAGCAGCCTGGTAGCTCGTCGGGCTCATAACCCGAAGGTCGTCGGTTCAAATCCGGCTCCCGCAACCAATTTTTAAAAGATTGGTGTAATGTTGGAACTATAAAGGTCGTCGTCACGGCGTGAGGCATTCACTCTTCACCTTCACAGCTCCCGCAACCAACTTCTTAAATTAAGTGAGAAGTAAAATAAGCTTAATATTCAGGCGCGGGATGGAGCAGCCTGGTAGCTCGTCGGGCTCATAACCCGAAGGTCGTCGGTTCAAATCCGGCTCCCGCAAC